>NZ_KV788520.1:0-1361 GCF_001807295.1 Corynebacterium sp. HMSC06C06 | reverse complement strand
ATAGCGTATGTTCCGCCATATGCTAAAGCATATGCCCACCCGCATGGACTGCCGTGGTTAGTATTTGTGCTGGCAGCGGGCCTATATGTTGCGGGGAAGCAGTGGGGCTGCGTGGCTTACTTGCCAGGTATTGGTGGCGTGGAATGCTTGGCCTTGGTGCAGGATTTGGCGTCCTATTTCGCCGCGCTGAGACCCGAAGAGGGCGTGGAGCATGTTCACTGTGGCGGTCGCATCGGCTACTGCTGCGTGCGCGTCGGGGTTGTCTAGCCCTAGGCGGTTAAGGAGTGCCGGTAGGTTGTAGGGGCCGCGGTCGAGTATTTGCTTGGCAAGGTCAATGGTGTCAATGAAGGGGAAGAACTCGTCCTCGTCATCGTCGACGCCGGTCATGCGGTCGACCTCAGCAACGATCATTTTTGAGTCAAACGGGGCGTTGTGAGCCAGTAGCTGCATACCGTCGATGAAGCTAGTGAAATCCCCATACACATCACTAAAGGTTGGGGCGGTTGCCACCATGTCGTTGGTAATGCCGTGAATGTGGGAGTTTTTAATGGCCTTGCCGTCAGGGTTGAGCAGTGTGTGCCAGGAGTCGACGGGGTTGAAGTGGCTGTCTGCGCGCACGGCAGCGATTTCAATGATGCGGTCGTAGCGCTTGTTAAAGCCGGTGGTTTCGGTGTCAATGACGGCAAAGACCGGTGTGCCCGGTGTGCGTGGGGTGTAGCGGTTGCGGAGGTTTTCTAAAAAGCCCATGGCCTCAAGACTAGAGACCTATACCGACATGGAGGCCTAAATGCTATCGAACACTGCGGCCAGCCTGGTTTTCTGTGGATAACCACAATGGCGGCGTGCGGGTTGTCCACAGGGTGAACGTGGTTGGCCTTTCGTGGAGGGCGTGGGTGTGGTTGCCTTAGTGCTATGAGCACTTCGCAGGACTACCCAAATACCACCCCGACTCCCACCACTACTCCCGCTGGCGGTGGTCAGCGGCGGGGGGCGAGTCTGCGGGATATTTCCCAGCAGCAGTTAAGCGCTGCTACCCAGTACATGATTGATGGGTTAATGAGCCAGGGAATGAGTGAGGCGGAAGCTATAGAGTATTTGGAGCGTGAGTTGGAAAAGGCTATCCCTGATGATTTCTGGGACAGCGGCGACTAAGAACTAGGCCTGCTTTCTTGAGCGCGGTTAGAGTTCGGCGTCTTGGTCGTCTTCGTGCTGTTCCTCTAGCTCTGGTGCGATGCCTTCGGTCTGGTTGTCGTGTGCGCTATCTGCGGTCTGGTCGCCGGTAGGTGTCTCGTCTAGTCCGAGGCTTGCGATGAAGTCGAGGCCTTCCTGTGAAGTGCCCCGAGTTTTGTTCCTAGGCATTT
>NZ_KV788519.1:0-1763 GCF_001807295.1 Corynebacterium sp. HMSC06C06 | reverse complement strand
TGAATCGTGCCGCCCGTAGGGCAAAGAAAAAGCGCCGACGTTAATGCCGGCGCTCGGCTTTTGAGAAAAAGTTTTTAATTTTTCCCGCAAAAACCCCTGACAAACGAAAAGACCCCAACACCGAAGTGTTAGGGTCTTCTCTAGCTATCTAAATCAATATGTAGCGTACCACGTAGACGCCCGTGACTGCGAGTGGGACAAGCAGCGCGCCGGGATCGTGCCCGGAGAAATGAAATAACCCCCCCGCCTAACCCGCGGGTTGAGAGCACCGTTAGAGGGGCTGACTAAGCAACCGAGTAAACAGCCTGCTGGGGTTCCTAAGCCGCAAGGCCGGAGCAGAGGACGACCAGCCCCAGGAGTACGCCCGCGCAGTCAATTAGCTTGAGACGCGCCAGAGCTTTTACACACGCCGTACGGTGCCGAGGATTAACTACCTTGGCCGGAATCTGGCATACCTACACCTGCCATCCCATACCGGAGACCAGCAGATTCTGCCCCCGACCCAGCCCTTAGAAATAAGGGTAGGGCGGGGGCGCCCTTCCCAAGCGCTCCCGCCCGGAGGGGCGCGCAGGTGGCCTTCTGGTCACGCCGTCCAGTCGAAAAATAAGCCGAATGAGCGAAAGCGAATTCGATAGAAGCCCGCCGCAGGCGCCGCCACTCCTAGAGGGGCTAAGAAGCTTTGAGAGGGAGCCAGATGGGCGCTAATCCAGCAACCAACTGGGTGAGCAAGAAGCGGTGAATCTGGCCCAGACCCGATTAACACTAAGAGTGCCAATAGTGTGTTGCCGCTAGCGCCAGAAGACGAGCAGGTCGAGTAGTTCGGCCCAACCGTGGATCGTGGCCATGGGGTCGGCAAGTATTGCGCCCAGGGCAGCGCCTAGTGCGAGCGAGCGCAGCTCGGAGAGTCGCCTAAGACTGGTGCGGGGGTTCGGGTTTCTTTGCATACGAAGCTCCTTTGCACGTCCCGTATTTCGGTCGTGCGGAAAAGGAATATCGCAACCGCCGCGTTGTCCGGCTCCAGGTGCTCGCCGTCGAGCTGCCGCCCGAGCCGTCCGGCTCGGTTGCCCCGGTTCAGTCCTCGCGCGCTCAATCGCGCAGAAGCCCCCAGCCCTCCATGGGTACCGCCGCCGGGTCTTTAATCGCTTAGACGGGCACACAGCGCGCCGTGTGAAGCCGTCACACCGCCCTGCAGGACTGACAAGCGCGGTCGGGCGGAATGTACCCAAATATGTTGCTGGCCCACCCGCCAGTCCTAGCGGACAAGCCGGGCAGTCTTGCGGCGGTCTGTCGCCTGATTTTCGGGCCGGAGGAACCGGACCGAGCCCACGCCGCGAAGCGGCTGGGGAGATACACACTATATGCACTCTTAGTGACATCGGGTGACCAGGCATTTCAGTGCCTGGCAGGTTTTATCGCACGTGCGATAAAGTGGGGGTATGGCGACCCAAAAAGAAGTCTGCGAAAGGTGCGGCAAACCAATCCCGCAACGGACGGATCCGCGTGGGCGGCAGGCCCGGTTTTGCTCGGGTGCATGCCGCGCTGCTGCGTCGCGTGAGCGCCGTAGGCGACAGCACCAAGAGGAGTTGGCGCAGGCGCATGAGCAAGCCACGCTGAAGCTGCGTACCCCTAGAGAGGAGGTGGCTGACGCGGCTCGTGTCGTCAGGGAGATGACTCGCGATCTCCGGATGGGGCGCGAGTTTTACGTCAGTGATGAGCACCAGGAGTTAGTGCTTGCGGTGCGTGAGTTTGCCGAGCTTATGGAG
>NZ_KV788518.1:141357-184063 GCF_001807295.1 Corynebacterium sp. HMSC06C06 | reverse complement strand
AGACTCCGTGACCAAAAACTCCATAGACATCACAGACTTGAGCTAAGTCGGCTTTAGCTAACTAGCCAATCTCACGCTTGAGGCGGCGACGCTCACGATCAGACAGGCCGCCCCAGATTCCGAAGCGCTCGTCATGCTCAAGGGCATACTCGAGGCACTCATCACGCACCGCGCAGGCCTGGCAGATGCGCTTAGCCTCACGGGTGGAGCCTCCTTTTTCTGGAAAGAAGGCTTCAGGATCGGTCTGCGCGCACAGTGCCTGGTCTTGCCACTCCTGCTCGACGGCGCCAAAAAGCTCGTCAAGCGACATCTCTGCGGCAGCACCGCCACGGAGAATAGCGCCATTATTCGAGTTTTTCTCCACGCTACTTCCTTTCTCCGAGGTTGGGTTGTTCTTACTTAGTGGCACCGACTGTACACCAGGACCAACAAAGCCAGTCCGGCACCGCCGATGCGTTTGATTACACTGATGTTATTTCACACCGGATCACTAAATATCGTCAACCTGACCAGAGTCCATTTTGCCCAAATTCGCCAAAAACGCAGCACACGATCCTCAATTTTCACATCCGTCACACAGATCCCCCCATGGGGGTAAGGTGTGGGGGTACTACATATAGTGGTGCCTCATGATCCTGTAAACAATTCCCAGGTTTGATCGGCGTGTCGCCACCACTCTGAATTTTCTAGTGGATCTCAAAAAACACTTTGGCCACTTTGATCCCATGTAGCACCCAGCGGTTACGCAAGCCCATAAAAATATCCCCCACCAGTGTCAATAGAGACAATGGTGAGGGAAACCCTCCAGCTCGAGCTTTAGGCGTCTGAGCTAAAGCGCACGCCCGCGTCAGGAATCTGCACGCCCGGGAAGACGCGCATGCCGCCCTTGAGCTCACAGCGCGCACCAATCACAGCGCCTTCGCCAATAACGCAGTTATCAATGTGCGCATTCGCCCCGATGTGAGCACCAGAGGCGATAATCGAATTGGTGATTACTACGCCAGGTTCGATTGTCACGCCGTCAAAGACCACTGTGCCGTCCAAACGCGAACCGGCCCCCACCTCAGAGCCACGGCCCACTGCCGTACCCGAAAGCAGCAGGACGCCGCCAGCAATACCCGCGGAATCATCCACCACGGATTCACCCGTGCGGCCCTCCAGCAACGGTGAGTGCGCAATGCCACGCACCAAGTCCGAGGAACCGCGTACAAAGTCATCCGGGCGGCCCATATCGCGCCAGTAGGAGTTGTCCACGTGGCCCACTACCAAGCGGCCTTCCTCTAGCAGATTAGGGAAAGTCTCACGCTCGACCGAAACCACACGGCCGGCCGGAATGTTCTCGATAACTTCGCGCTTGAAGATGTAGCAACCAGCGTTGATCTGGTTGGTTGGTGGATCTTCAGTCTTCTCCAGGAACGCCGTCACGCGGCCATTGCTGTCCGTCGGCACGCAGCCAAACGCACGCGGATCCGCCACGTTGAGCAGGTGCATTGTCACGTCGGCGTTCTTCTCATGGTGAGTCTGCAGGATGCCGTTGAGGTCCATGCCGGAGAGCACGTCACCGTTGAAGACCATCACCGTGTCGTGGCGTAGCTTGTCATACACGTTGCGAATGCCACCACCGGTTCCCAGCGCGGTCTCTTCCACCACGTACTCGATCTCTAGACCCAAGTCAGAGCCGTCACCGAAGTACTCCTCAAAAACCTCCGCTTTAAAGGAAGTCGACATCACCACGTGGTCGATGCCAGCAGCCTTAATACGTGCCAGCAAGTGCTGCAAGAACGGGTAATTTGCAGTCGGCAGCATCGGCTTTGGAGTACCGATGGTCAGCGGACGCAAACGCGTGCCGCGGCCGCCTACAAGGATGACGGCGTCGGCGGAGGCACCCCATTGGGTAGCTGCTTCAGTCATAACGAGGATTCCTTATTCGAATTAATCGACGTGTTATATCGGCAGATGTTGTATCGAGCTAAGTTTATAAGGCAAAAGGCGTGAGTATTAACTACGGCACGCAAGTGCCGTAACCGCATAGGCACGCAGCGTCAGGCCAGCTCTTAACACGAGCCGAATTGGCGCTTGCCACCAGTGAGGGTGACGGTCGGCCTGGAAGCGATACGCAGAATCATGGTGGGCGTGTAACATCGCGTCGGCGTGAGCCTGCGTCGAGTGGCCCTTAGCGTGGGTAATTATGGCATCTGGGCAGAAGACGTTGTTCCAGCCAGCGCGGCTAAAACGGTCACCCAGGTCGACGTCCTCCATGTACATGAAATAGCGCTCGTCAAAGCCGCCAATCTGTTCAAAAGCTTCCCAGCGCACCAGGAGGCAGGAGCCTGATAGCCAGCCAGCTACACGCTCTACTGACATGTCTTTATCGTCTCGGTACGCGCGGGACCATGGGTTGCCCGGCCAGATTGAGCCAAAGAGGGCGTGTCCAATCCCGGTCACCAGCGTCGGCACAGCACGAGCTGAAGGATAGTTGGACCCGTCCGGCTCTACGATGCGCGGGCCCACAGCCGCGGCCTGTGGGTTGCGGCGCGCGCACTCGAGCATGGTGTCCAGAGCCCCTGGCGTGAAGGTGACATCTGGGTTGCTAATGAGGAAGAACTCATCGTCGACCTCCCCCAAAGCGCCGCTCTTGATAAGGCGTGCTCCCGCGTTCATTCCGCCGCCGTAGCCGATGTTTCCACCCGTGTCTAAAAACACAACGTTGGCGTGGCTTTCCGCGGCAGCCTGCGGGACCCCATCGGTGGAGCCGTTATCGGCTAAGACCACCGTGGTGGGTTGCTGGGTAGCATTCTCCAGCGAATCGAGGAAATCCCCAAGGTAGTGGCCCGGCGAATAGGTCACCGTCACCACTGCGAGGGGAGCGTTATTTTCTGTGTTCACGATGGTCCATAGCGTACCCATACTTGACGGGAGGATGCCGCCAAGACACTGCGAGCTAGAAGAAAATCATGCGCAGATCACGATTTCGCGCTTACCTCGCCTAAACTGTCACAAGACTAAAACAAATTATGCATCGGAATCACCACCGATACCTACAGGTGAAGAACTCCAAAATAGAAAGTCCTCCCACTGTGTCATTTGAAAAAAGATCGGACAAGCAGCGCCGCGCTCGTGCCATCCAGCCCGCGCCATCTTCGGCGTCGACCGTCAAGCAGCAGGGTTCCAAGCCGCTAAAGGCAATCCTTACTTTCTTGTCGGCCGCGATTCTTGTTTTCTCTGGCGTGGGTTATGCCACCGTGGGCCGCGTGGGCGACGGAGTGGCCTCAGTGGGAAATTTGGCGCTCGGCAACCAGGGCGGTTTCAAAGCTAACACCCAGGACGGCGCAGTGGACATCCTCTTGGTGGGCAAGGATTCGCGTACCGATGCACAGGGCAATCCGCTCTCTGAAAAGGAACTGGCGGATCTGCACGCAGGTGTTGCTGAAGGCGAGGAGAACACAGACACCATCATGATCATCCGCATTCCGGATGATGGCTCACGCGCAACCGCGGTGTCCATTCCCCGCGATACCTACGTCGACGACGGCGAGTACGGCAACACCAAGATCAACGCGGTCTTCGCAGCGCACAAGGCAGATAAACTCAAGGAACTCGAAGAGGAGAATGCGCAGGCGGAGGCCCAAGGCGATAAGAAGCCGTACTCCGACAAGGAGATTGAGCAGAAGGGCGTCGAGGCCGGCCGCCAGGGACTTATCGATATGGTCCGTTCCCTTACGGACATCGATATCGATCACTATGCAGAGGTCGGGCTCTTGGGCTTTGTGCTGCTTACCGACGCCGTCGATGGCGTCGACGTGTGCTTGAACAACGACGTCAAAGACGAGATGTCCGGCGCCGACTTCAAGAAGGGAAGGCAGACTCTCCACGGCGCCGAAGGCCTGTCCTTCGTCCGCCAGCGCTACGAGCTGCCACGCGGCGACCTCGACCGTATTGTTCGCCAGCAGGCCTACATGGCTTCGTTAGTCTCGAAGGTGCTGTCCTCAGGCACCCTGGCTAATCCGAATAAACTCTCTAAGATCACCGAGGCGATTGAACGTTCCGTCGTCATCGATGAGGGCTGGGACGTCATGGGCTTAGTCACCCAGCTGTCTGGCCTGGCCGGCGGAAATGTCACCTTCACCACCATTCCAGTGACCTCCATCGACGGTGTCGGCGACTATGGCGAGTCCGTGGTGACCATCGATAAGGCTGAGGTCCACAAGTTCATGGATGACCTCGCAAGAACTGCGGAACAGGATGAAGCAGCCGCGGCGTCGGCAAGCGCTGAAGAAGGCTCCAACCCTTCGGAGCAGCCAGTCGCGGATGGCATCGAGCTTAACGTTCTCAACGCGGGCTCCATTGACGGTCTCGCGTCAGGCATCGGCAAGTGGCTCACCGGCGTGGGCTACACGGTCGAACGCACGAGCAACGCCGAGCCAGGCTTGTACGCGCAGTCGCAGATTGTCGCCGCCGACGAGAATGACCAGCGAGCCAAGGACCTCGCGGAGCAGCTCGGTGGCCTGCCCGTGACCTCGAACCCTTCCTTGGATGAAAACACCTTCGTGGTCGTTGCATACGACGACTACACCGGCCCATCCGATGAGGCCGCCCAAGCCGCTGAACCGGCTGAATCCGCTGCCAGCGACCAGGTAGGAACCCCAGGCAGTGACCTCGGAACGGCTATGGTTTCGCCGGAGATCGACGCCGGTGGCGACGGCCCGCGTTGTGTTAACTAAACCCAGGATTTAAGCGCGCTACCACTAAAAGTGGGGATCGTTCCCCAAATTTTCGCAGGGTAGCGCGCTTAAATGTTAGTAATTAGTTATTCCCTTTCACTCACCTTTGGGTCCGCTCGGGGACCCGCTGCACTGAAACCGCGACACGTGAGCGCCCATCTCCCCTACGATGGGCGGACATGGATATGCTTCAGCACCTTCTCCAGTCCGATGCCGCTGCGCCGCGTCTTACGTTCTATAACGAGAGCTCAGGCGCGCGCATGGATTTCTCGGCGCAGACTTTGGATAACTGGGTCTCAAAGATCGCCAACTTCTTCCAAGAGGAGCTGGAGCTAGACCCTGTCGCCGCCCTAGACTCCAAGGTGCTAGTCCACCTCCCCACTTCGTGGCAGCCAGCAGTCATCGCATTGGGGGCAATGGCCGCCGGCGTTCCGGTGGCTTTTAACAGCGGTGAGCTAGAAGGCTCCGTCCCCGACGTAGTATTTACCTCGCCGGGTGAGTACGAGGAGGTCTCACAGGCTTTCGCCACTGCCGACGTCGTCTTGGTCACCGATGATCCCTTCGGTCGCGGCGTAGTTGAGTCGGGCGGGGAGCTTCCTACCGGCGCTATCGATTTCGGCCCCACAGTTCGCTTCTATGGCGACCAGTTCTTTGGCCCGACCACTGCCCTGCCGCAGCAATTCCCGGACACCGGCCCCGCCCAACGCATCATGGCAAGCGGCTGGAGTGATGCTGCCTCGTTCCGCGATCTCATCCTTAAACCACTCGCCGCGGGAGGCTCCGCCGTCATCGTGTCAGGAATCTGCCCTGCAGAGCGCTTGGATGAGATTGCTGGCAACGAGAAGGTGGACGTGCGCCTATAGTTCGGCTGAAAACTCCTCGCTGCTAGCATCCTAGGAACAAAAGAAGGACTGTATGGCTAAGTGATGAGTGGATGATTTCGGGAATATCAGGTGTCTATATCTTCATCGGTTTCCTGATCCTCGCCGGCACTATCTGCCAAGGCACGATTGGGTTTGGGCTCGGCACGATCGCCACGCCGATTCTGGCATTGGTTAAGCCAGAATTGGTTCCCACACTCATCCTCATGCTGGCGCTCGTCATTGCGTCCATCACCACTATCAAAACCCACGAGCAAGTCGCGTGGAAGGTCGTGGCGATATCTTCCCTCGCCCGCCTACCGGGTACTCTCCTTGGCGCCTGGGCAGTCGCTACCCTCTCCCACGATGGGTTGTCGTTGATCATTGGCTGCGCTGTCATCCTCGCCATGAGTCTCTCGGGCCTCGGTTGGTCCCCGCAGCCTAACACCAGAAATACCGTGGTAGCGGGAGTAGCCTCTGGTTTCCTGGGCACGTCCACGTCTATCGGCGGCCCACCAATGGCGCTCATCATGAAGCGTTTTGACCCTCGTCGAGTGCGCGGTACCTTGTCCGCAACCTTCGTCCTTGGCTGCATCATCTCTCTGATCACTCTGGGGGTCAGCGGGCAAATCACCATGTTCCAGCTCAAGGCAGCGGCTGCCTACCTGCCGCTGACCATCATCGGACTCATAGCCGCGAATTACCTCAACCGGTACATCAACTCGAAGATCCTCAACCGCGTAGTCCTCGTCGTGGCCATAAGCGCAGCAGCCATCTTGATTGTGCAGTCGCTCTTCTTCTAAATCAGGGCTATTGGCTTAACAGACGTTAGTCCGCTAAATCGGCCAGCAAGGCCGCGAGTCCCAGGCGGAAAGGTTCCTCGGCGAAAGGATTCTGGGAGGTTGCGGGGACGTCGCCAAGCGCATGCGCCCACGCCGCACGCGAGTTGCGCAACGTAGGGGCCTCCACCTCGTGATCCTCGGGGAGCTCGAAGATATTGCCCGGAGCATGAACATCGAAAGCGGAGCCGTAGATGAAAGACTCGAGCATGATGATCCGAGGGAGGATCTGCACCTCCTCCACCCCAGCACGCGCCAGAACGTGAGCCACCTTTTCGTACATATTAACCGTCCGCGGCGCACCAGAGACGGGTATAGAAGCGATGACCTCGACCAGCGGAGTATGCCGCGCGAATACATCGCGGTAGGACACCGCCCAAGCCTTGACCGCCGCGTAGACGGAAACCTCGCCGTCCAGGGCGGCGTCGAGATGCGAGGTATCTACCTGCGCCATCACCGCATCCTCCACGAGGATAAGCAGCTCGTGCTTGTTCTCAACGTGGTTGTACAGCGCACTCGGCCCCACCCCCATTTCGCGAGCGATTCGGGCCATAGTGAGCTTCTCGTACCCCTGTTTGTCAATAATTTTTAGGGCAGCCTCAGCAATTTTTTCACGAGTTACCAGCGCCTTTGACGGTCGACCTTTGGCACGCGAAAAATTCATGACTCTTACCCCTATCCAGACTCACACTGAGTCCTGTACAGTGACACGCAACACAAAATGAATGCTGTTCATTTTGCGCTTTGCTTTCATCAAATCTTCCCACAGTCGAGCACGTCTAGGCGCGCGATTCAACGGGAAGGCCAAACTCAGGAGTGAAACACCATGTCATCTCTTTTCAGCAATGACTCCAACACCAACCCCGTCATCGAGCGCGATGTCGTCGTCATCGGCGCAGGTCCAGCAGGCCTCATGGCGGCCCGCACCCTGAAGAAGAAGGGTCTGTCCGTCGCAGTCCTCGAGGCACGTGACCGCGTCGGCGGCCGTACGTGGAACGGCAAGGTCAAGGACGCCGAGGGCGTAGAGCACTTCGTCGAGCTGGGCGGCCAGTGGATCTCCCCAGACCAGACCCGCCTCATCGCGCTCGTTGATGAACTAGGACTCGAGACCTTCCAGCGCTACCGCGAGGGCAAGTCCATCTACGTTGCCCCAGACGGCACCCGCCACGAGTATGAGGGCACCGTCTTCCCTGCTTCCGAGAAGACCATCGCAGAGATGGACCGCCTCATCAAGATCATGGACGACCTCGCAGCAGAGATGGACCCGGCGCGCCCATGGGCTCACCCACGCGCTCAAGAGCTGGACTCCATCTCCTTCCGCACGTGGCTCGAGGGGCTGTCTGACGACGCCGAGGCAATCGACAACGTCTCCATCTACGTAGCATCCGGCATGCTGACCAAGCCTTCCTATGCTTTCTCCACCCTGCAGGCAGTGCTCATGGCATCCTCCGCAGGGTCCTTCTCTAACCTGGTGGATGAGGACTTCATCCTCGACCGCCGCGTGGTCGGCGGCATGCAGACCGTCTCCCTGACTCTGGCCAAGGAGCTCGGCGAGGACGTTTACCTCGGTACCCCGGTTCGCGAACTGCACTGGGCTGAGGTTGACCCAACCACTGCTGATGACCTCAACAAGATCGCAGCCGACGTTCGCAACGGCGTGCCGAACAACGGCGCTGCTGGCCAGGTGACCGCCTACTCCGAGAAAGTCACCGTCAAGGCCCGCTACGCAGTCCTGGCAGTTCCGCCAAACCTGTACAGCCGCATCTCCTTCGTACCGCCGCTGCCACGTGACCAGCAGATCGTGCACCAGCACATCTCCATGGGCTTGGTCATCAAGGTCCACGCCATCTACGACAAGCCTTTCTGGCGCGAAGAGGGCCTTTCCGGCACCGGCTTCGGCGGCGGCCGTTTGGTTCAGGAGGTCTACGACAACACCAACTACGGCAAGAACTTTGCTGCCTCCGTCGAGGGCGAAGAAGACCAGTACGGTACCTTGGTCGGCTTCGTCTCCGACGTTTATGCCGAAGAAATGTGGCACCTGCCAGAAGAAGAGCGCAAGGAGCGCATCCTGTCTGCAATGGCTGATTACCTGGGCCCGAAGACCAAGGAGCCAATCGCGTTCTACCTCTCCGACATGGCTGCAGAAGAGTGGACCCGCGGCGCATACGCCACCTCTTATGACCTGGGTGGCCTATCCCGCTGGGGCCACCTGCAGAACGAGCCGACCGGCTCCATCTACTACGCCTGCTCCGACATCGCTGCCGAGGGCTACCAGCACGTCGACGGTGCTATCCGCCAGGGCGAGCTCGTCGCCCAGAAGATTGCCGATAAGGGTTAAATATTGTCTGCTTCTGATTTCGAGCGCCGCGCAGCCACCGGACATATCTTGGTGGGCTACGTTGCTACGGACTATGGCAAGGACGCGCTCCGCTTGGGCATCGCCCTTGCCAAGACCCGCAACGTCAACCTTGAGATCGTCATGGCGGCCCCGGCCAATAATTCCTTCTCCGGTGTCTACCCGCACGACCGCGGATACAGCTCCATCCTGGAAGAACAGATTGCAGGTTGGTTGCAGGAGGCGCTGAGCGAAGTCCCCAGTGATATTCGCGCCACCGCCAGGATCGTCCCCGGCGAGTCTGAGGCCGAGGCCCTCAATCGCGCGGCGGAAGAACTGGACTGCGACATGATCGTGGTTGGTGCGCGCAAGGGCGGCCTTTTTGGCCGCTTCCAAATGGGTACTGCGGTCAACACGTTGTTGCACTCCGGTACTGTCCCTATCGCTCTCGCACCACGCGGCTACTCCTACCCCGGCCCCATCAGCCGCATCACCGTCATGTTTGGTCCGCGCCCAGGCACCACGGATGTCATCGCGATTGGTTTGGACCGTGCGCGGCGCCGCCACATTCCGCTGCGCCTGCTTTCGCTCGTGCTGCCTGGCGAGTCCGATTTGCATGGCCTCGGCACCGACGTTCCCAATGCAGTACGCGCTTACGCCAACCGCAAGCTGGGCGATATCGCCGAAGAAATGCTCGCGGCAGGCTATGCCACAACCGACGTCGCCACTGGGCGCGACGTCGAATCAGCAATGGAAAGCATCACCTGGCAAGACGGAGAGCTCGCCGTGGTTGGCTCTTCTCGTCTCGCGGTTCCCGGCCGACTCTTCTTGGGTGGCACGGCGTCGCGAATGCTGCGCTCCATTCCCGTTCCCATGGTCGTCGTACCAGCCGGCTACATGCACGCTGGCGCCGACCACGAAGCGATCTAGCAGGCGCTTTCGCCCAGATCGCTTCCTAGCACCAGACCGTATTTCCTAGTTCTTTTTGAAAGGCGGTGAGTAGTCATGACTAGTGCCACTCCTGCACCACCGATTCAGCCCACGCCGGGCAGCGGCGATAACATCGCCTCCACCAAGGGCCTGGCTACCGGACGTGTCGGCTTACTCGGCGCAGTCGTCATCGGCATCAGCTGCATCGCGCCGACCTATACGCTGACTTCCGGACTTGGCCCGACCATTTCCGCGGTGGGCGAGTTTGTTCCGGCGGTCCTCCTTTTGGGATTCATCCCGATGCTCCTGGTGGCCTTTGCGTATCGCGAGCTCAACAACGCCGTGCCTGACTCCGGTACTTCCTTTACGTGGGCTACCAAAGCATTCGGCCCGTGGGTGGGCTGGATGGGCGGATGGGGCCTTATCACTGCCACCATCCTGGTGCTTTCGAACCTTGCCGCAGTCGCTGTGGACTTCTTCTATCTCTTCCTAGCCCAGATAGCAGGCCGCCCCGAAATTGCAGATCTGACGCGCAATCTCTGGATTAATATCCCCACCACGATGGTGTTTATCGCCATTGCCGCGTGGGTTTCCTACCGTGGCCTAGATTCCACGCAGAAACTACAGTATGTGCTGGTGGCGGTCCAGATCATCGCCATCGTTGTCTTTGACATCGTGGCCATCGTGCGCGCTTATAAGGGCGGCGGCTTCGACTTCACCCCGATTTCAGTTTCATGGTTTAATCCGCTGGAAATCGGTAACTTCTCCCTCATCGCGGCGGGCATTTCCTTGTCCATCTTCATGTTCTGGGGTTGGGACGTCACGCTGACGATGAATGAGGAAACGAAGGACCCAGAAAAGACTCCGGGCCGCGCGGCAACCATTACGGTCTTGGTCATCATCAGCCTCTACGTCCTCACCGCACTGGCGGTCATCACTTGGGCGGGTACTGGTGACGAAGGCTTAGGTGCCGGCAACCCGGAGAACCAGGAATCCATCTTCGCTGCTCTCTCTTCCCCTGTGCTGGGTTCGGCCGCCCTGCTTATCTACGTCGCGGTGCTCTCCAGTTCCTTCGCCTCGCTGCAGTCCACGATGGTGGGCCCCGCCCGTACGCTGCTGGCGATGGGCTATTACAAGGCGTTGCCGCCGGTCTTTTCCAAGATCAGCCCAAAGTTCCGCACGCCGTCTACGGCCACGATTGCCTCCGCTATTGCAGCGGGCGGTTTCTACACGGTCACGCGCATCCTTTCTGAGAACGCTCTGTGGGACACCATTTCTGCCCTCGGATTGATGATCTGCTTCTACTACGGCATCACCGCCGTGGCCTGCATTTGGTACTTCCGCCACGAGCTTTTCAGCAGCGTACACAACGTGGTTTTCAAGTTCTGCTTCCCATTGGTCGGCGGTGGATTCTTGCTGCTGATGTTCTTTATCACCGCATTCGATTCGCTTAGCCCGGAATACGGTTCTGGCTCCTCGATTTTCGGGGTGGGCACCGTCTTCGTGCTGGGCATGGGCATCTTGCTGCTGGGTTCCGTACTGATGCTGTTTACGCGCTTTGCGCACCCGGATTTCTTCAAGGGCCGCACGCTGAAGCGGATAACTTCCGGCGAAGACTCTCAATTGCCGCTAGTTTAGAGGCTAGCCCTATTTCAACCTAGTTCACTATTAGGCTCCAAAAGGAGCTGGATCACACAACAAGGAGAATTAATGTCTAACACTTACCGAGTTCAAAACCCTGCTACCGGCGAGATCATCGAGACCTTCGACGCGGCAACCGACGCCCAGGTAGAAGGCGCACTGGCGAAGGCCGCCGCAGCCTACCGCGAGTGGAGCGCCCGCCCGATGTCCGAGCGCGCGGAAATCGTTGCCCGCGCAGCAGCGCTGTTTGCAGAACGCAAGGAAGAGCTGGCCAAGATTGCCGCGGAAGAGATGGGCAAGCCTATCTCCGAAGGCATCGAGGAAGCAGAATTCTCCGCCGCCATCATCAAGTACTACGCCGACAACGGCGAGGAATTCACCAAGGATCAGTCGATTCCTACGGGCGCTAACGGCACTGCGGTTATCCGCCGCCTCCCCATCGGCCCGCTGCTTGGCATCATGCCGTGGAACTTCCCCTACTACCAGATCGCCCGCTTCGTCGGCCCTAACTTGGTGCTGGGTAACACCATCGTGTTGAAGGACGCCGAGATTTGCCCACGTTCCGCACTCGCAGTGCAGAAGATCATGGATGACGCTGGCATCCCGGAAGGCGTATACAACAACATCTTCGCCACCCACGATCAGATTTCCACCATCATCGCCGATCCACGCATCCAGGGAGTTTCCCTAACTGGTTCCGAGCGCGCCGGCTCCATCGTTGGTGCCCAGGCAGGCCAGCACCTGAAGAAGGCTGTGCTGGAGCTCGGTGGCTCCGATCCTTACATTCTGCTCGACACCGACGACGTCAAAGAAGCAGCCAAGCTGGCTTGGACGACTCGCATGTACAACACCGGCCAGGCATGCAACTCCAACAAGCGCATGATCGTCATGGAGGACATCTACGACGAGTTCGTGGCTGAGCTCACCAAGCTCGCTGAGGCAGCAAAGGCAGCGCCTGCCGACGCCCAGGGTGAGAACACCTACTCCTGCCTGTCCTCCCGCGGTGCGGCGGAGAACCTCCACGACCAAATTCAACGCGCGGTAAAGGAAGGCGCAACGCTGCGTGCTGGCGGTGAGCTGGCCGACAAGGGTGCTTTCATCTCCCCTGCCGTCATCACCGACATCCCGGTTGGCTCTGACATCTACTACGAGGAGTTCTTCGGCCCAGTCGCAGTGGTCTACAAGGTTTCCTCCGACGAGGAAGCGCTCGAGCTGGCCAACAACACCCAGTTCGGCCTGGGTGGCACCGTCTTTTCCAAGGACACCGAACGCGCAGCCGCCATCTCTCGTCGCCTCGAGGTGGGCATGGCTAACGTCAACACCCCGGCCGGTGAAGGCGAGGAGCTGCCTTTCGGCGGCGTGAAGCGCTCTGGCTTCGGCCGCGAGCTCGGCCCGCTGGGCATGGATGAGTTCGTCAACAAGCAGATGTACTACGTCGAGGGCTAGTCGCTGCTTCCTTCTTTAAACTGCTCCGTTCCTGACACGTTTGGCTCTGAAACTCGCTGTGGCGAGGACCTTCCGCGTTAGGAACGGTGCAGCAACAGTGCGGCCCTTAGAACTAAGCCCAACCGGCCGGCACGAGCCCCAGGATCGAAATCACCGAGTAGACAAACGCCAGGAAGTAAACCACGATGATGGTCCCCTGAATCACCGGGTTTGCCAGCGCGCCGACGCTCCAGCCGGGGTCACGATCGCCCTTCTTGCGGGAGGCATGCAGCAACATCACCGGAATGATCGACATGATTGCACCCGCAAAGCCGCCCGCGTAGGACAGCGCTGCGACGAAACCGCCAAGACCCGCGATGGAGATAGCCAGCGGCGGTACAACGGTCAGCGCCACGGCAATGCCACGCTGCGCGTTGTTGCCCTCCCAGTGCAAAATGTCGAGCACGTTGCGCATGGTGGTAAATCCAATCGCGAGGAAGGAGGTCAGCATCGCTGCCAACGCGAAGATATTGGCCAAGTAGTACGCGACCGGTCCAAGCGCCTCGCCCCAGGCGATGGTAACAACCTCAGTAACGTTCATTCCCAACAGACCCAGAGCCGCAAACGGCACAAGTGCCAGCGTAAAGCCGGTAATCACCATGCCGAGTACGATGGCGCGAGCTGTCTCCTGCGGCTTCGCTGGGTCCATGCCCTGTACTAGCTCCGGCACCACGTACTGAGCCAAGAACGAGAAGACAGCCAGGTTCAAAATAGGAACGATGAAGAACGGGTGGAGCACCAACAGGTTCTCGGCCTCGATTCCAGGTCCCAGAAGGGTCCAGCCGCACAGCACGGCAATGATGATGGCCATACCTGCGGTAATGGCGCCTTCCGTGGCACCGGTGGTGTGCAAGCCGCGGTACATCACCCAAGACCCAAAGCCGAAGAAGATCAACGTTCCTGCCAGCGGCGGCAGGCCGAAAATATTATTGATGAGGTCGCCGGAGCCGGAGGCGTAGGCGATGAGCGCGCCGACGCCGTTGACGATAATCGCCACGAAGACCAGCCAGCGGCCCCACTGCCCCAGATAGTGCTCAGCAAGACCAGAGACCTGCAGAGGCGCCCTCGTGCGCATCGCGGTTTCGGCCACATAGAGCATCGAGATAGTGGTCAGCGTTCCGGCCACCAACAGCGCGATGACGAGCGCAAGGAAGCCACCGTTGCGCGCTGCATATGGAATCGACAGAATGCCGGCGCCAATGTTAGTGCCGAAGATCAGGGCAATGCCTTGAATAAATGACAGCGCTGGCTTAGGTGCCGCGTTGCTGCGCGTTGAAGTTGTCATCGTTTCCTCCGTTTAAGGCGCCGGCTGCTTGCCGACGCCGCTCTATATAAAACGCACCGTTCCAGACACGGAAGGCCCCCGCCGAAGCGGGTTTGAAAGCCAAACGTGTCAGGAACGGTGCAAGGTATTAAGGCTTCGCGATGTAGCGCACCGAGATGTACTCCTCGATGCCCTCTGCGCCGCCCTCGCGGCCGAAGCCAGACTCTTTGATGCCACCGAATGGAGCGGCGGCGTCGGAAATCGCAGCGCGGTTAATGCCAACCATGCCGGACTCCAGCGCGTGTGCCAGGTACTCCGCGGTGTGGAAGTTCTCCGTGAAAGCATAAGCTGCCAGGCCAAACTCGGTGTCGTTGGCTTTAGCCACGCCCTCCGCCAAGTCGCAATAGGTGGTCACAGTCGCAACGGGACCGAAGATCTCCTGGCGGAGAATCTCGGCGTCATCAGGCAGCTGCGCCAAGACCGTTGCCGGGTAGAAGAAGCCCTTGCCCTCCGGCTTGGAGCCACCAGTCGTGGCAACAGCACCCTGCTCCAGAGCCTTCGCTACCGAGTCGGCCACCGCATCGCGCTGCTTTGCGCTAATCAGCGGGCCGAGCGCGGTGCCCTCAGACAAGCCGTGGCCCGTCTGGAAAGCAGCCATCTTCTCAGTCAGCCGCTGGGTGAATTCCTCAGCCACTGCCTCGTGCACGATGAAGCGATTCGCCGCGATGCAGGCCTCGCCACCGTTGCGCATCTTCGCCTGCATCGCGCAGTCCAGCGCTAGGTCGAGGTTGGCGTCCTCGTGGACCAGGAACGGGGCGTTGCCACCGAGCTCCATGGAGGTCCGTTGCAGCTTATCGGCAGACTGGCGCACCAGAATCTTGCCCACACCGGTCGAGCCGGTAAACGTCACCTTGCGCAGGCGCGGATCCGCCATGAGCTCGGAAGACAGCGCGCTGGACTGCGTGGTGGCCACGATGGAGAACACACCTGCCGGTACCTCGTGGCGGGCGAATACCTCAGCAATAACCTCACCCAGCAGGAGCATGGTCAGCGGAGTCTCCGCAGCGGGCTTCACCACGACCGGGCAGCCAGCGGCGAAGGCCGGGGCAATCTTGCGGGTGGCCATGGCCAGCGGGAAGTTCCATGGGGTAATTGCCAGCACCGGGCCCACCGGGGTGTGCGAAACGGTGATGGAACCATTGCCTGCCGGGGACTGGGAGTAACGGCCTGGGATGCGCACTGCTTCCTCGGCAAACCAGCGCATGTACTCTGCGCCGTAGGCCACCTCGCCCAGCGCTTCCGCGTAAGGCTTTCCCATCTCCAGGGTCATCACGCGAGCGAAGTCATCCTTGCGCTCGTTGATTGCATTGAAGATGTCGGTGAGGATGATGGAGCGGGTACGCGGTGCAAAACCCGCCCACTCCTTTTGCGCGGCGTCGGCAAGCTCCAGCGCGCGCATCCAGTCAGCGGAGGTGCCATCTGCAACGTTGGCAATGACTTCTTCCGTTGCTGGGTCGAGGACCTCGAAAGTGGCGCCGCCGGTGGCTGCGACGTTCTTGCCCTCCAGCCAAAGGCCAGTTGGCAGAGAATCCAACAGCTCAGAAACCTGCGAATAATCAAAGTTTGTCATTTGCTTCTATCCTTTTGGCTGCAGCCCGGACTTACTTGTACTCGTTGAACTGCTTGACTACTACCTGCAGGGCCTCGCGCCAGAGATCCTCCGGAATGGCCAGGGAAGGTAGGAAGCGGATGACGTTGTGGTCAAGGCCGCAGGTCAGGAGAAGAACGCCCTCGGCCTTGGCAGCGTCAGCGATCTTGTGGACGAGCTCAGCGTCCGGCTCGCCATCAGCGGTGACGAACTCGAGCGCCAGCATGGCGCCACGGCCACGGAACTCTGCCACGCGCTCGTCGCCGAGGATTGGCTCCAGCTCCTCGCGGGCAATCTTTTCCAGGTTCAGCGCGCGGGCGCCAAAGTCCTTGTCCTCAAATTCCTTGAGGGTAGCCAGCGCTGCTGCACAGGAAACTGGGTTACCGGTGTAGGTGCCGCCCAGGCCGCCTGGCTGCGGTGCGTCCATGATCTCTGCACGGCCGGTGACTGCGGAAAGCGGCATGCCGGAGGCGATGCCCTTAGCGATGGTGACCAAGTCAGGAACGATGCCCTCGTGGTCGGAAGCGAACCAGGAACCAGTGCGCATCATGCCGGCCTGGATCTCGTCGACGATGAAGACGACGTCGTTGTCGTTGCACCACTTCTGGATAGCTGGCAGGTAGCCCTCAGCTGGGACCACGAAGCCGCCCTCACCCTGAATCGGCTCGACCACAACGCAAGCGAGGTTGGCAGCGCCGACTTCCTGTTCAATCATGGTCAGAGTCTTCTTGGCTGCTTCCTCACCACTGAGCTGGTCGCGCAGCGGGTAAGACATCGGTGCGCGGTAGATTTCCGGCGCGAACGGGCCGAAGCCGTTCTTGTACGGGGACTGCTTCGCGGTCATAGCCATGGTGAGGTTGGTGCGGCCGTGGAAGGCGCGGTCCATGACTACAACGCCGCGCTTGCCGGTGTAGTTGCGGGCAATCTTGACGGCATTCTCAACGGCCTCGGCGCCGGAGTTAAACAGTGCGGTCTTCTTTGGGTGATCGCCCGGTGTGACCTCGTTAAGCTTTTCAGCGACCTCGACGTAGGACTCGTACGGGGAGATGGTGAAGGAGGTGTGGGTGAAGTGTGCGACTGCTTCCTGGACGGCCTTCACCACGGCTGGGTTGGAGGCACCGGCGGAGGTCACGGCGATGCCGGAGGCCAGGTCGATGAAGCGGTTGCCGTCAGCGTCGGCGAGGATGCCGCCGTCAGCGTCGACGACGTAGCCCGGCAGCGAAGGCGCCATGCCAGCTGGGATGGCGTTCTTGCGGCGCTCATCCAGTGCGGCGCTGACTGGTCCGGGGACCTGCTCGGCGAGGTGGCGGGTCTGCTCGATGCGGTATTCAAGTTCCTGCATGATTCTCCTTCAATCGTCTTGCTTTGTGATGTGAATCATTGTGGATGCCACGACTAGTCACAGGCCATGGACATGGCGTATATATTTGGGGCAAAAGACTATTCACTATGTCTATCGACGAGTTGCTGTAAGAAGGACCGGGCAATGAGCGAGCTTCGCTTTCAATGGCTGTTTAACCAGCGCAAACTAAACCTGCGCCCGATTCTCGAAGGCCCGCGTGAGTTCACCACCATCCAAGCCAGCGAGTTGCGCGATCCCAGCGAGTTCACCACTCAGGGCGCCATCATCTTGACCTTGGGACTGGCCTTCGAGCACTCGCCCAGCGACTTTTCCGTCTATGCGCGCACCCTGGCGGCGGCGGGAGTGGGGGCCATCGGCTTCGGCACGGGTCTGACCTTTGCGGAAGTTCCGCAGGAGCTTATCGACGCCGCCTCCCGCCATCACCTCACCCTCTTCGAGGTCCCGCGCGCCACGCCTTTCATCTCGATCATCAATACAGTCACCACGGAGCAAACTCGTATTGAGAACAATCTGCAATTCGCACTACATCGGCAGCAAGAGCGTCTCAACCAGGCGGCCTCGGATGGCATCGAGGTTTTGCTCGAGCGCGCGTCGAAAGAGCTCGGCGCAGCGGTTGCCATTGCAAACGACTCCGGAGTGGTCATCGCACGCCACGATTTCCGTGGACTCAACGCAGCGGACTTCGCGCTTGCCGCCGCCAGCCAGAGCTCAGGGCGTACCTCGGGCGCGCGTTCCAACACGACGAGGGACGGGACCAAATTTGCCGTGATTAGCAACGTGTTCAACAGCCACGGCCGCAATCGCATCGCGTTGGCGGTCTCGCGGGAGGAGAAGTTCGACTCTTATGCCCGCGCCCTCATCCGCCACCTCGCGGGTCTTGCCGAACTGCTGCTGCAAAACCGGGATTCCTCCGCGCGCGTAATTTTGGGCGCATTGGCACTGGCCACGCAGGTCTCCGGCACTGCCACTGCCCTGGCAACGCCGGCGATGGAGGCGGCGTTTAATTCGGTCGCCTCGCACGGCAAGGTAGATGTCTATCTCGTACAGGCCGACTCCCCGGCCCGGCTCAGCCGCGCGCTGGGGCTCGTCCACCACGCAGCCAACGACGGCGGCTTTGCGTGCTTTGTGCTGCCGTTGGAGGGGACGGCGTCGGAAAGCGCGCTCATTGCTCTGCCCCCTGAGCCCATCGCTATGCAGACCCTGTTCGGCCGCTACGCCAACCACCTGCGGGTTTCCCTGCTTAGAGGCGTGGAGTGGGGCGACATCAGCGGCGACCGCGTCAAGGCGCTCACCGCGCACGCGCGTAGCCTGCCGCTGGGCACCCTCGCGGAATTCAGCTCCGACGCGCCCGCCTGGCTCGGGGAATCAGCTGTCCACGCCGCGTTAGGCAAGCGCCGCGAAGCCACCATTGGGCGCCTTTCGCTTTACGACGCCGCACACAACACCGAGCTATTGCGCACGCTGCGGGCTTACTTGCTTGCAGACTCCCAACTCGCCGCTGCCGCCACCGAGCTCAGCGTGCATCGCCACACCGTGCGAGCCCGTATCGAAAAGATCCAGTCCTTATGCGGATTCGACCTCAGTAACCCCGTAACGCGCGCCGAGGTACTTTTGCTTTGTTTGAGCGACTAGAGTCTTTGAATTCACCTTCATTTAGCCAAGCCTTCAGGTACTAGTTGCCCCTGGGCTCTTTGAGCATGCTAGCTTCCCAGAGAATACACAGATGAAACACTGTGTTTTACACATAATCACTTTGTGTATTGCCAGATTCGGTTGCTACAAATAGGAAGTCGTTTCAATTAAGCCGTTTACAGGTCGTACGACGTTTGTAGGGAGTGCTTTTACCAAAGAGCACCTCCCGATAAGTTGTAGTATAAGGAGAATACTGGGGTGAATAAACCTTCACGAATTGTGGGGCTTGATATAGCGCGCTCCCTCGCCATCATCGGCATGATCATTGTCCATATGGCCTCACTGCTTTGGAGCACAAAGGTTGTGCTCTCCGGCCTGCCTTCATCATTGTTCGCCATTATTGCCGGCGCCACCATGATGATTATCGGCCGAAATTACAGCAGCACCACTTTCTTGCGCCTCATCACTCGCGGCGCTCTGATTATCCTCATCGGCATGGCCTTGTTGCCGGTCGGTGGGCAAATTCAAGTAGTCCTCATTGTCATGGGCCTGGTAATGATGTTGGTTTCCTGGATGCCAGCACTCGGAACTTGGTGGCGAGTCGGCTTCTTCATCGCCGCAACTATCGCCGCAACAATTAAGTACGCGCCCATGACGCTGCCACAGATTTATCCGCTTCTGGCGTGGATCGCATATTTCATCGGCGGCATGCTGCTTTACGACGTCTACCTACGCGGTCGTCTGCAAGGCGCCTCCACCTCCGAGACCAGCGCTAATACTCGGTTGAGTTGGATTGTTACCGCTGTCAGCGTTGTCATCGCAGCCGTCGGCATGTACTTCCGATTTGATCCTGAGATTGCTGGCTGGCTCCGATTTACCGGACATACCGGTGTCTTCGGCGAAATCATTCTCTCCGTCGCCGTTGCCGCTATTGTGCTGCATTTGTGCCTGTTTATAGGCGACCGCTTCTCGGCCGCGGTTTACCCATTCGCGGCCATGGGAACAATGTCGCTGACCATTTACATCCTGCACGTTCTCACCGCGTTTTATTGGCAGCAGAATGTGTCTTTGCATTCCACGTTGTCCGCAGCAGGATTCATCGTATTCTTCCTCGTCATCGCAAGCCTCTGGAAGAAGTTTGTGGGACAGGGCCCTGCTGAAAAGCTTGTTGCCACCGTGATCAAGGCCATTGTTCCTTCTGGGAAAGGGAAATAACCGTGAAGAAAACATCTTTTTCCATCGCAGCACTTGTTAGCAGCACTCTGCTTCTATCTGCCGGCCCGGCTCTTGCATTGGAAAACGGCGAACCCGCACCTGCAAATGCTGAAAGCGGTTCTGTGGCCGCGCTAAAGATGGGTAAAATCGGCAATTTTGGTGACTGCACCGGAACGCTGGTTGCAGATCAGTGGGTGCTCACAGCACGCCACTGCCTGGAGTCTGTAAACAACGAAGGAACCCAGGCCCGCATCGGCGGGAAAGTCTACGATGCCGATTCTTGGGCACTGTCTCCAGTGTCTGATGCAGGATTGCTTCACTTGACCGAGAAGGTCACTGACGCAACCCCGGCGAAGGTTTCCCGCAATATTCCGGCACCTGGGCAGACGGGTACTCTCTACGGCTGGAGCAGCAGCTCGTCTATGGCACGCTCCGGGCAGCTTCCGATGACCAAGATGGTGGTCAATGAGCTGCTGGGCGCAGGCCCCTCTGGAGGTACTCCAGACGAGGCTGCGCCTGGTGAAGCTACTCCAGGTGAGGCTATTCCAGGCGGTGCCATGACATCAATGGAAATGCAGCCAGACGCCGTCATGCCAGGTACAGCAATGCCAGATGCAGCTAAGCCAGATGCGGTCAAGCCAGATGATTCCAAAACCGAGTCCATCCCTGCTGGAACCGAAAGCATCCCAGCCGACGGTTCCATGATGCCGCTGATCCAAAGCGCCATCCTGGACGCACATTCCGTATCTGGCGCAGGTATGCAGGGCGGCGACTCCGGCGGACCATTCTTCGTTGACGGAGAGCTCGCTGGTCTCGCTACCGCCCAAACTGCGAATGGCGATCCTGACCTGCCCTCCCCCAGCGCGGCAATCACTACCCTCGCAGGTACCGCTGACTGGATTGACGGGGTCACCTCTGGTCGCGACAAAGAAAGCGTCCTAACCGCAGCAAACACTCCTGCTCCACCAAAGACCATTCAGACCAGCGCCGATCACATGTGGGGTTACCTCGCCATCGCGTGCGTTGGCCTGGTTATCGCAGCAGCCTGGTCGCGCGTTAGGAATGGCCGAAAGTAGAACCGTCTAACCACAACCACAAGCCGCCTCCCCAGCAAGTACTGGGAAGGCGGCTTTTATCGTGCATGCGAGGAACTTAATCGTGACTGAAACCACCATGCTCCCGCAGCTCAATGCACTGGTTTCAGGTATTCAGGCCTCTCCTGTTCCCGTGTTTGCCACATGCGAAGGTGCAACTGCCTGCGCAGACGCTTCAATTGCATTTGCTTGCGATGTCGTTGGGGCGTCACCGCGCGCTTCAGCTCGCGCTGCTCCAGGACCGCATGAGCGTAGAAGAAGCGGTGGGTGCGGGGGTCGTCGCCAAGCAGGTGCCCCGCGGAGAGGCCCTCGGCGCCCTTCCCGACCGCTTGGTGTGGGAAGAAGATCCCAATACCGCCTACTCGCCTCCGACGAGCACAAGAAAGGCGTAGCAGCCTTCATCGCAAAGCGCCCCGCTCAGTTCTAGTTGTCCGGAGTTTCTAGTTGCTCGGGGTCTGCTTCGTCTTCCCAATCGAAGTCGAGGTAAGGCCGCTCGATTTCCGTGTCCTCCCGCGCAAGGTGCTTGACCACCGGCTCTAGCTCACTGATTGCGTCGAGGTGCCCAAAGATGGCCCCATGAATAGCACAGCCAATCTGCCCCGCGGACATCCCCCTATCGACAAGGAAGTGCTGCTCAAGCGCGATTCCTATATGATCATCTGAGCTCGCCGCGTGAGCCATAGACTCATGCTCACCCGCGTTAAAGTCGTTGAGCACCTGGAGGAGTTCACCATAATTGAACTTCGCGGTATCAGAGTCGAAGTAGGCGCGGACGGACATCCAGCGCCGCCCATCCATGCGGAATACGAAATAATAGCCGTTGATAAACGCGTAAATGGCTTGCTCTTCCGGCTCCATCTCCACATTCTCGATACCTTCCGCAGCGAGAACGCGCTGCACACGTTCCAAGGTCACAGGTACCAGTGTTCCCGTGTTGGATTCCCCGAAACGCTCCGTGAATCCATCGGGTACTCCCGCGAGCTCAGGAACATGCTCGCTGAGAATCTCCAGCGCCGTTTGGACGCTACACATGCTGATATCGATCATGTCCTCCAATTGCATGTCACTTAAGCCAGCACGCAGTTCATAACGGATAGTGATGGCTACTTCGAGGTACCCGTCTTCCTTCTCAGTGAAAGAGGAAGCCGGCCAAAGCAACCGGTTGTTGGACTCGGACACGGCGAATGCAAGATCCGCTGCGCGACTCGAATGCACATTCACCTTGGGTACAGCCTTGAGAGAGAAAAGCTGGCCGTAGGCGCCGTCTAGGGCAATCAAGACGGTAAACCGGGAAAATTCCACAACGAGGATGTCTGATTCGCTTCCTTCGACATGGAAGTCAATGCCGACCTCGCGAAGTGCACCCATGATGCGGGTCAAAGTGACGGGGCGAGCGTCATCGCCAAAGCGGGAAAGGGACTTGTTCTCGCAACTGTTGCACATAATGGCTCCTTCACGGACGAGAAAGCCAGCTAGTTAGCTGGATATTTAGGGAACTGTTTTCAACGCACCACACACTCTAGAAACCGCACCGGACACGCCCGCCCCTGCAAAGCCGCAAGATTCGAACATCCGGGCCAAATAGCCAGTGAAATGACAGGGAGTTCCAGTGGACTATCAGCCGCGAATCATGGCTGTGCCAGCTGCGTGCCCCATACTTTTGTTGTGCGTTTGAGAGAGCGCATGAGAGAGATAGAGAGAACCCCTCAGCTTCCGGAGGGCAGCCTTGGCTGATAATCGGGAGTGTTTAGAGAGAGACAGCGTCAGCGCCTAGGGCCCCACGTGAGAGCCCGGGCGCTGACGTTGTTTTTACTTGCGGAACCATAAAGTGTTGCCAAAATTATGGTCGCGTCTCCCCAAATTCAAATCGAGTTGACGCGTAATAGCGCTGTGCGTTTTGAGAGAGTGCACGAGAGATAGAGAAGAGGAACTGCGGCGCATACTCTTCCCGTTAGGGAGGACAGCATCGCGGTTTCTTTAGTTTTCGCAGGCCTGCACCGTTCCAGACACGTTTGCCCTAGATCCAAGTCGGCGTCAGACCTTCCGTGCCAGGAATGGTGCAGGCGGGCTCATCCTGATTCCTGCCATCGCTGCCTTTGCCACCGCCACCTGGAAGATGGTGACCGGCACCCCACCGGAGCCGCCCCTACTGTCAGGCACCGCACTCTTGGCCATGGTCATCAATTTCGACGCAGCAAAAGAGGTCCTCGAGGCCGCACAGGCCGAGGACCCCAAATTGGAGCTGGACGAGTAACTGCCAGGAATACTCAAGGTTTCGTTAATTGATATGCCAGCACGAAGCCGCATAATATGATTATGCGTTTGAGAGAGCGCATGAGAGAGATAGAGACAACTTCAGCGCCCTGCGGCCCCATGTGAGGCCCGGGCGCTGAAGTTGTTTTGTGCCTCTCGCCCCCAGCCAATTGGTGTCCCACAGGCGAGAGGGAACACTCCCCACTTTCCGTCACCTCACCCCACCGCTAGGCCACACTTCTTTCTAGACATTGATTTCTCTCCGGAGTCCAAAGCTCCTTCCTCCGTCAGAAAGGACCAAGCCCGTGCCTACTGCCTATCTCCTGCCCGACACCGCCACCGAAGCCGAAAAGAAGCGCGCCCGCGCTGCGGCCCTAGCCGATATCCGTCATCGTCGCGAGCAAGCCGCAATCATGGCCGCCAAGGCCCGCGAGGCAGAAAAGGCTGCACAGCAGGCTACGCTCCTCGACGGCTTCGATCTGGTGTTCCTCGGCACGCTTGTCGCCGTGCTGCTCATCGGCGCACTCGCGATCCAGATGTGGCCACTGGCCATCGGCATCGCCTCAGTCGTGTTCGTTCTATTCGCACTAGGCGCTTTCCGCGGCTAAGGGCCTCCGGGGATGCATATAGTTGGCGTTTGGGACACATCTAACAAGAATTGGTGGTCTTACCAACTGCACGAAAGAGTGATTCTCATAAACGACAACTCTACTCCTGGGCGCGTGGTCCGAAGTGGGCAAACTACATCAAGTTATGGTCTGCCGCTCCGGCTTGGCCCACGAGCGCCCCACCCCCAGCTAATTGCAAGGATCTGCTTTTCGGCATGAGTGAGCGCACCACCGGTCAGAGGTAAGCGGCCTGGCCAGCGACCTCTTTCAAGCGGGCGCGGCTGAAAAGGTCATCGTTGCTGCGATGACGCCGGACCGCGCGTCAATGCACCTCGACACCGTGGTTGCCTTGGAGCCCGGTGTGGTCGTGGCTTACGATCGCAATAAACACACCAATGCCAAGCTTCGCGACGCTGGCGTCGAAGTCATCGAGATCGGTTCCGCCGAGCTCGGCCGTGGTCGCGGTGGCGGACACTGCATGACCTGCCCCATCGCGCGCGATGCAGTGGACTACTAAGGGGAGAACTAGCCGATGACAACCTATGACACTGCCGCGCCCGCCGCGGACGAGACCGCATCTACTGCCTCCCCACTAGGTCGCGAGGGCAAGAAGACCGAAGGCACTGCGCTGGGCTGGGTGCTCGCGCTCTTCGGCACCGCGATGGGCGCAGGTATCCTCTTCCTTCCGCTACAGGCGGGCACCTTTGGCTTCTGGCCGCTGGCTTTTGCTACGGCGATCATCTTCCCGGTGGTTTACTTCTCCCACCGCACCTACGCGCGCATCGTCTCGGGCGCTCCCGTCGAAGACCACGGACTCGACGTCCTCGAGCTAGTACGCAAGTACTTGGGCCGGCATACCGGCCTCTTCGTGGCCTTGATGTACTCGCTGGCAAATATCCCCACGGTGTTCATCTATGCCATCTCTTTGACCAACGCCATCGACAGTTTCATTGTTAATCAGTTGCACGGCCCATCCATTAACCGTTGGGTTCTTTCGGTCCTATGCGTGGGAATTCTGACCGGAATCTTCGCCATCGGCCGCAAGCCCATGCTGTGGCTGGCGCAGGTGCTGGTCTATCCGCTCATCGTCTCTTTGGCTGCTACCTCGATTTACCTAATTCCACAGTGGGACCTGCGTTCCTTTATGGAAGTGCAATACCAAGACGGCAGCTGGCAGTATATTCTGCTGGGATCCGTGCTGATTTTGCCAGTGCTTGCTTTCTCCTTCTCGCACATGGCCGGCCTTTCCCAATTCTCCGTGGACATGCAGCCAACCTACGGCGAGAAGACGGAAAAACACGTTACCCGCATTGAGCTCTACACTGCCGCACTGCTGGTCGTCTTTACCATGTTCTTCGTATGGTCCTGTGTGCTGGCTCTTGGCGCGGATGGCATGAAGGAAGCAACTGAGCAGAACCTGCCAGTGCTCTCCTACTTCGCTAACGTCACCGGAGTACCGCTGCTTGCCTGGCTGGCCCCGATGGTCGTTATCTTCGCGATTATTACCTCTTACTTCGGCACCATGCTCGGCGCTGAGGAAGGCACCTCTTATATGGTGCGCCTCATCGCGCCACGTACTGCGAACCGTCTGAACCGCCGCGGCCTACTCACCATCGTCTACACGTTCATCTTTGTCACCGGCACGCTGGTTTCGGTGTTCAACCCGCCAATTCTCAACCTCATCTACTTGGTTGGTGGCGTCTTCGATGCGGTGCTTATCTTCCTGCTTCCGGTCTACATGTTCCACCGGGTCAAGGAGTACAAAACCTACCGCCATGACCCGTGGAACTACTTTGTGTTCTTCTTTGGTTCGGTGATTCTGGCAATCACCATCTGGGACTTGTTCTAGTCCGCTTTCTGAAGCGGCCGGTTTGGGTTGGTCTGGGTTTCCAGGACGTCGCCAAGCAAGCCAAAGAAGCTTTCGCGGTCCGCCTTTTCGATGACCGTCGCGTTAGCTTCTAGCCCAAAGGTCTCCCAGGCCATTGCCGCATAGCCTCGCGTAATACCGCTACCCGTGACCACGTCTGCCTTGTAGCGCCCGGATTCTTGGATGAGATCTGGGTGCGGCAGCGTTGCCAGCCACCATCGTGATGGCACGGAAATCCGCGCGCTTGTCCAACAAGCCAACCAGAATTGCTACGCAATCGTCTTGGGCGGAACCGGAGCACCCTTCGGAGGAAGCACCTTGGGATACTTCTTCGAAGCTGCAGTCTGGCCAGCAGCAAGCGGCTTAACGTCAGATGCCTCACCCTTCGGAGCGGCAGCACCCGGCTGCTCACGCCACGGGGTGGGATCCCAATTGGTGGCAACGAGCTTGCGCTGGGAGAACCAGCCAAGTGCCAAGACAGCCAAGCCAAGAACTGCTATGAGAACGAGGCCCAGTGCTCCGCCGGCCTTGGAAGACCAGCCCAAGAGCAGGCCGAACCAGCCGAAGTCGGCATCGCCGAAGGTGGTGTTAGCATCGCCGAAGGAGCCGAGCACACCCAGGAGGAAGGCCGGCAGGAAGGTGATGATGAGGCCGTTAATAAACGCACCGAAGATGGCGCCGCGGCGTCCACCGGTTGCGTTGGCGTAGACGCCCGCTGCACCACCTGTGAAGAAGTGCGGAACCAGGCCGGGCAGGATCAGCGCCACGCCGAATGTTGGACCGAGCCATGCGGCTAGAGCAGCGAGGCCGACGAGGCCGCCGATGAAGGAGAAGATGAAGCCCACCAGCACGGCATTTTGTGCGTACGGGAAGACGATAGGCGCGTCCAGAGCCGGGATGGCACCGGGGACGACCTTGGCGGCGATGCCCTGGAATGCAGGAACGAGTTCGCCCAGGATGGTGCGCACGCCGAAGAGGATCACGGCCACGGCCACGCCGAATTGGAGGCCTTGAGTAAAGGACTGCATGAGGTAGTTACCCACGTTGGTGGCACCGCCTTCGAATGCGGTGAAGGCCTCTTCGGTACCAGCGCGCACCATGAACATGACGGCGAGCACGATGTACATGAGAGCCATGGACAATGCGGTAGCCACCATGGAGTCACGCAGGAATCGCAGGCCTTCGGGAAGCTTGAGCTCCTCCGTGGACTTGGACATCTTCTCGCCCTTGCCGCCAACTGCCTTGCCCACGGCACCGGCAGCGAGGTAGCCGGCGGTGCCGAAGTGACCAATTGCGATGGAGTCGTCGCCGGTGATGCGGCGCGTCCACGGGTGAGCAATGGCAGGCAGGGAGACCATCAAGATACCCAGCAACGCGGCGCCAAAGGCAACCACGATCCAGGAAGAGTATCCAGCAGGTGCAAGGACCATGGTCAGCAAGGTGGCCATGAACAACACGTGGTGGCCGGTCAGGAACACGTAGCTCATCGGGGTAAACCGGGCCAGAATCAGCGAGACCACGAAGCCCAGGATCATAATCCAGGCCACTTGGGAGCCGAACTGGTCTTGAGCAATGCCCACGATGGCCTCGTTGGTGGGCACCACGCCCTGCGCGCCGGTGGCGCCGGTGATCATGGCGCCGAGCGGCTCAAGGGAGGCGGTAACCAAGCCGGCACCCGCGCCCACCAGGAGGAAGCCGAGTGTGGCCTTGATGGCGCCGCCGAGGACCTGGCCCACGCCACGGCCCATCGAGGCGAGCCCCACCGCGGTAATGATGCCGATTAGGAACGCCGGCACTGAGAGAATTTCATTGACCAAGAAGTTGGCAATGTTCAACAAGACATCCATGAGTGCTCCTTAGACGTCGTAAAGCTCGCGCAGAGCAGAATCGATTTCGGACATGTTCGTAAAGTCTTCGATGACGTGGACGGGCACCCCGACGTCGCCAAGCGTTGCAGCGATTTCCCCGGACGTCAGCAAGAAGTCAGCTTCCTTCGCACGCCCCTTGGCTGAAATCGTGTCGGTTGCCTCGACGGTGAGGTACTTGCCCCAGCCCCATTCATCGAGGACCTGCTCCAGCGTGTTCTTCAGGAACAACGACGTGCCCAGGCCATTGCCGCACACGGTGTAGATTTTGCCCTTTGAGGCCACCGAATCAGCCGCGGTCTGGTGCTCGGCGCCATCGTGCGCGTCACTGTGATCAGCTGCAAGAGCCGCGCTTGCCGACGCCGCCCCTGCCCCACCGTTCGCAACCTCCACAAGCACCTGGCGCAGCTCAGCTTCGCTTTCTACAGAATCTAGACGCGCACGCACGTCCTTCTTCCCCAGCAGCCCGGCCAGCTCCTTCATTGCCTTCAGGTGCTCGGATGAATCCTTCGCCGCAAGTGCTACGACAAGAGTCACGGGGTCATTGGTTTTGGAACCGAACTCCACCGGAGTATCCAAGCGCACCCACGACAACGCCGTTTCGCGCACTGCCTCCGACGGCCGCGCGTGGGCAAAAGCGAAGCCCGGCGCCACCACAATGTATGGACCATTTTCTTCCACCGACTGCACCATAGCCTCGGTGTATGCCGGGATCGTCTTGCCCGCCCCAACGAGCAAGCCGCCCGCCAACTCAATAGCTTCACGCCAGTCACCAGCACGGCCGTGCAGATCAACCGCACCCTCCGCGAGCAACGCATTAAGCATGGACATACGCGTCCTCCTACCTTTACTCTTTGCCGGCCACGAAAGATATGACCAGCTCTAACTAAAGTATTAACAGGTATGCAAACGTTTACCTAGTCCTTGCCTAATCTTTGCGCGCGATTAACCTTATCCGCGCTGATTTCCGATAGTGCACACCGATCGCTGGGTTGATCACTCTGCTAACCCGAGCCACGTCAATCCCGACGTGGTAAGTGCCGTAACGAGCGGGCGCCGCGACAAGAACTCGACGTAACCCATGCTCTCGAGATCGGTAATCCCTTTACGCGCGGTCGGCTTGGACACTCCCACAACGCCGGCTACCTCGTCCAAGCTCAGGCCAGCACGTGGGCCAAAGAGCGCAACCTGTCCAAGCAAGAATGCGATTGACAATGCCAGCTCGCTTACAGGCCCTTCGCTCTCTAGCGCACGCAGGCTCTGTTCCAGCCTATTCAATCGGTCGCTTCTTTCCTCGAGGGAGGACAACAAACGGGCCTGGGCGGCATTGACCATCGCAGCCATATCCTCGACAAAGAAAGTCAGCTCACCATAGTTCATGGGGTCTTCTGCCGTAGTGAAGGCATCGTAGTAGCGCCTCTTCTGCCTAAAGATTTCCGCCGAAAGCGACAACGCTGTCGGGGTAGAAAGCAGCCGTGAGAGCCGAATGCTCAGGAGGAATCGCCCCATGCGTCCGTTGCCGTCGTAAAATGGATGGGTATGTTCAAACATGAAGTGCTCCACAAAGGCCGCGAAGAGCTGAACCCCGCGAGACTCATGAACAGAATCGAGCATCACCTCGAGGCGCGCCCGAATGGCGGACTCTCCCCGTGCGCCCGCATGAAGCTCACGCACTCCATCGTTTAGCGAAACATCACCAGTTCGGAAAAGCTCGCCATCGGGCGCATCGGCTTTGTCTACTTCTTCGCCGACGAGGGAGTCGTACAGCGAGCGAATCTCAGACAAGTTTGAGGGGAAACCCAATGGTGGAAGGTCATCTCGCCCCAAAAATTCGCTGGGGAGGGCCAGGTATTGCCGCACCATTTCCCGGAATCGCCGCACTGGCGCGCCTTCCGCCGCCTTTCCCATGCTGCGTTCAGCCTCAACCGCGGCGGCGACTTCTTTGCGGGTGGAGGAAATGTTCTCAATATCGTTGGTCGCCTTTATTTCATCGACCACCAGCTCGTGAAAATAGTGCTCCCTAGCCGTCACTGGAAGTTTCTGCCACAACGCAGCAATCTGAATCTCTTGGCGCCAGACGCGCTCCACCCTTTCTGCGAGACCACGGGTGTGAACATAGAAAACTCCGTGCTTGCCCACCTCATAGGGCCAGGTAAAAGCAGCAGGACTTGAACGCCGCACACGGAGCTGCTCAGCAACAAGCTCCCTGCCACCGCTCGTGGCACGATAAAACACCTTTTTCAGTGGTTCGTATTTTTCCACAGGCATCACACTGCCTAAACGTTAAAAGATCGAGATTTTTGTAATTAAGATAACCAACAAACTGCCTAAAATGAAAAATTCGCCCTTTTTTGATTTTAAGCAATGCACGGAGCCACGTTATTTCAGTCCCCTTGCTCCATGAAATCCCCTAGAGCACCTGAATGAGGTCAGCGATCTCGTCCTGGTGGCGGTGACGGAAGACCGCCACCGTTCGCCGGCGCGGCGCCTGCGGGCTCAGCCCCAGCATCTCGTTAACTCGAGCTAGCGAATCTTCCGTCGATTCACCCGGCTGCATCAGCGTGCCGTCAAGTCCCACGAAGTCATAGAGGCGAGCCAACCCAGTCTCATGATGCTGGACAGCAGGTGCGATCGAGACATCAAAGGTCCTTTCTTTGCCCAGCTTGAGCCACACCCGCTGGCCCTCGCGTACACCGAGCTCGTCGAGGAACCGCTTTATTGTTGACAACGAGACTTGCTTGAGACGATTGACACGAACAAACTCCTCACCTAACCGGCTACTCAACGCACAGCTCTCGCCCATTACTCCGTAGTACGCAGCAATGGGCGCAGGAACTGCGAAGCCGCTGCCACGCAGGTGGTCCTTGTTAACTGTCAGCAAGAGGTGCCACTCGCCATCACGGAGGTAGGCATCGCGGGCATCTGCGATATCGCCCTCCATGACGTTTCCAGACTCATCCACTCGTGCAATAACCATGCCGTCGCGAGTCTCAAAATCTCCATTGGCCGCATATTGGCGGATCGAAAGCTCTGAAATTCGCAATCGCTCTGCCTGCGCTAGCAGCTCATTCAACGTAATCGCAGGGACTTCCTGCGCGGAACCTGCGGCATCGACAACCGTATGAGTGCGGGTGCTAGCTGCCAGGCGCGTAGAGATCCAGCTAGCAATGTTCTTGAATTCCTCGTGTCCCCACTCCGTCAGCGCCCATTGATCGGCAGAGACTTTTGTCAGACGAGGGTCAATGGAGAATTGATTAGAAGCAGACCGTGGGCTGCCACCCCCGAGGGTGTCTATGATCGCCTCTGCGGTCATCGGCTCACCGTTTATAGCAAGCACGCTCACGGCACGGTCTTGGTAGCTGCCGACCTTTGTCAGCACATAGTTGTCCAAGACTGCGACCTTAAGTTCATCATTGGTCACGATGTATTGCTCCAGCCGTTCCGGCGTAACCTCCAGGCCCACGGCGAGTTCATCAACCCGAACAATACCGTGGTCGTCCGCCAGCATTGTTAGCCTCTCTGACAAGGCCTGAGTGAAGCCATTGAACACCAACCAGCCGTTAACAACTTCCCATTGCTTGCCAATGCCCGTGAAGATTTCACCGAACGTTGCGTCAAACTCTGCTGGCTTTCGTACGAGATCAGGTAGCTCCCTTCGGAGCTCATCCACAGGCAAGATTAGACGGGCACGCTCAGCCACAGCCGCCACGACTTCTTTAAAGAGAGCACTATCCTTCTCAAAATCTTCCGCCAATTGTCGCTCCAACTGACGGATCCTCTCGCGCGTGAGACCAAACGCGGCGCCGATGGAATCCAACGTCGCCTCACCAAGCCACCGGCTGTAAACGATTCCGCGTTTGCGTTCGTCACTGCCAATGACTCGAATGAGCTCATCCACGGCGCGTTGGAACAAAGCCCGCACTGGGGATTGGTGCTCAAGGTGTGCAGTAATAATGGGGACCTCGGCTGCGACGGCACTTGGTAACGACGCAACCTCTACAACCGCGCCATTTAGCTGTGCCCACCCGATGTACAACGCGGCTTGGTCCAACGCGCGGTTTTCTTCGGACGTTCGACCCAAAAATTCAGCAGCGCGCCCAGCGGATTTATCGTCGCTAAAAGGATTGTCACCAAAGGGGATGTCACCATAAGGGTTCTCCGCTGCGCCAATGCTATCGATCACCGCGGCATTTCCGCTGTCGCTGGCTGCAATAACCACGGCTTCCACCATGGCCACAAGCTTGTGTTCGCCTACTCCTGGTAGGTCACGCAAGTCCTCCACGGTTGCCTCCAGCGGTTGCGGGAACCGCGCAAACCACTGTGTGTATCCGCTCTTGTAAGAACTTTGCACCTCGATCTCACTAAACGGCGTCAACTGAGGCGAGAGCTCCAGAAGTTTCCGTCTTGGGTGCTTGGCGCACCACTCCACCGCCAATGCCTTTGTGCCAGTGTGCGCACTTGTGCCAGAAACGCCAATGCTCCACGGGAAGATCCCGTAGGTTTCTGTCAGATCAAGTTCAGCAGGCTGTGCCGACAGGTCCTGCTCCACGAGTTGTCCGCCCCCAGACATATTGCCCAACAGACGAGCAAAGGCCGTCTCACCAATAATCGGGATGCCGTACTCCCTGGCCTTGCGCGCCTTTCCACTCATGGAGTCAGGGTTCGCTGCAACGAGTAGCACGGACTTTTTCGTCACGCCGCCGACGCTTAGCCCTACTGCCATTGCGCGACGTTCCCATTCTTCTCGGGGAAGATCGAACTGCCCCGTAAACGTCACTCTGTCCCCAGCAGACAGGCTGATACCCAGTTCACTTTCCCTTGCTGTGGGGCCGCAAGGAGTGCCTCGGCGGTATCGGCAGGCAGCCCCAGCTGCTCGTTGAGCAACAGCAGCGTGTCACGTTCTTCCTCTGTCACCTCACCATCAAGCCAAACCTCCACGGCGAGCTGCCGGATGAATTCTTCATGAATACTCATCACGTCATTTCTGGTGAGACCCTCCTGCTGCGCTTGGTTCTGCAGCTGGGCAATTTCAGACTTGGAAAGTTCCTTATCTACCAACGCTGCCGCGAGCAGTTTCTTGTACTTCTCCGCGTCTCCGGAGCCTTCAGGTGCTGCAGTATCTGCCAGGCGAGCCAGCCATTCACCACGCTTGTGCGTCAAATCTTCTGCCAACGCGGTGCGAGGTAGAAGCGCGCCGCGGGCAGGAAACTCGTGCGGTGGGAGGGTAATTGCTCTACTGCTTATCACCACATCAGTCCCTTGGCTAACCAGCCGGGCAAACAGCTCTGCAGTCGCCAGTGCATCTGCCAGTGCCGAGTGCGGACGGGCATTTGTAATCCCAACAACTTCCAAGGCGTGCTCAAGGGTTGCACTCTCGCCTGGATACGTCTGCTGGAACAACCGCTTGGTATCAACCACCCACGCCCCGTAGTTGGGCCACGCCACCCGTAAACTAGAAAACTCCCTCTGCAAGAACCGCGCCTCGAAAGGCGCATTGTGTGCGACCACCGTGCGCCCGTTGAGAAGTTCGAAGAATTCCCCTGCGACTTCGCCGAAAAGGGGCGCATCCACAACGTCAGTCGGTGTGATGCGGTGAACGAATGAGTTCGGAATATCCCGCTGCGGCTACAGCAAGGTCTCCCACGTTGACTCCACCTCCCGGTTGTGGTCCAACAGAACAACACCTATCTCGATGACTCGATCAGTCGAGCCAAAGCCTGTGGTCTCGAAGTCAACGACGGCGTATCGCTTAGGGCCAACCATGGGGCCTTCCTTCTAGCTTGTTGGATCAATGCGTTGAGCTACTCAATTGCGCTGCACACCACATCATATGTGTCGACATGTCTCGAGTCTGTCGGCCTGGCCCAGAAGTACCTCGAATTCCAATCAGATCATGCACAACAGACTGCATGTCGAAGCTCTCTGCAGCACTTACCCAACTGCGTGAAAACCAGCCGAAGACCAAGCACGGAATCGCCTTCGAGAAGTTGATGATGAGCTGAAGTGCCCCGAGTTTCGCGCCTAGGCGTTTGCCTTGATTTCTACTATTTCCTGTGGCGGTTTCTGCTTCCACAATTCGGTTTCCACCTCAACCGAGGTTCAATATCCCAAGCTTGGTGGAGCGTGTCTGATGGTTACATCCCGTGGTACAACACAACCCGGCTACAGGAACAGTTCAAGGGCCTAGCCCCGATGCAATATCGGAGCCAGACCCTTGCAACGACCCAAACCATTTAGAACTAACCCAGTCTGGAAAGCAGGGAGCAGTTCAGCCCGTGTGCTGAACTCGCCCCTTCTTTATGCTCCTACTACCTAGGTCGGGTGGCGCGATGCACGCGCCACTCCCCTGCCTGGTTTTACCGCTTAGGCGGTCTTGCGGCGGCTGAGCAGTAGGCCCGCACCTGCGAGCACAGCACCAATGAGCCCCACAAGGCCCACGCCGTACCCACCGGTCTTCGGCAGCTTACCGGTCTTGGTGTCGGTCACTTGCAGGATCATGAGTTCGCCGGACCCTTTGGCCTTGATAAACGGGCTACTGCCGCCTACCACGGAGATTGTGTACTCCTTGGTCTTCTGGTCGATTGAAATTTCAAAAGCTACCGGCTCGGGCAGCAGGTTGAGACCTGCCGGTGCCTTCGTTTCTACGAGGTAGAAAGTGCCAGTCTTAGTAATTTCAATTGTTTTCATCTCAGGCGTGATGGTGTAGACCGGTCCTCCACTGTAGTCCGGCTGACCACCAACCGAAGGATAGATTTCGAAGGTCGCACCACCGAGTCCCGGTAGAACCTTGACTCCCTCGCCATCGACGTATTCCGCCTTTTCCAAGGTCAGCTTGCCTGGCTTGGGGGCCGGCGCTTTGTAGTTATCGACGACGCAGGAAATGTGAGACAGAACCTTATTGGATTCCGACATCTCTACGCGGAAACCAAACTCGCCCACATTTTCCACCTTGAGAGGTGAAGTCTTCCCGTCTCGGGTTTGAGTACACACGGCGTTGAAGTCACCGGTGGAATCCAAGTTGGCACCGCGTCGGAACAAGGTGTAGCCATCCTTCTGCGTTTCAGTCAGAACCAGCGACTGCTTCCGCTCGCTTTCAATGCTCCACGATGCAGTACCCTTTTTAGATTCAGATCCAGAGGTCACCTTCATCGACTGGTGGACCCGCGGACCGTTACCAGAGCCGATGACATTGTCATTTGCGGACAGGGTGAATTCCCAACCTGGGGCACCGTCTTCGAGAACCTTGCCGTTTTCATCGACAATCCTCTTCTTGACCTTCACTACACCGTTACAACGTGTAGCAAGTTCTTCACCGACCTTCTTCATCTGCGCGGCGAGCTGCGAATACTGCTTAACGGGGATGGTGTCGCCCTTACCAGAAATGTCCTCACCCATGGTCTGGAACCTTCGCGTACCGTAGGTCCACTTCGACTGGTTCGGAGTGACTGTGATTTTATTCCCATTAGGCGTCCGTTCAAACACCTGCAGTGCCTGATTCGGCGCCAGCTTCGCGGCCCTCTCCAGATTCGCCATTTGGAATATGCCGCTCTTCTCGTCGTTGTCTTTATGCTCCTTGTCGTTGTAGTTTGCTTCGCGCGCCCTTTGAATCCCGGAGTTGGTTTGGTAGTAGACACCAGCCTCTTTAGGAATTTCGTCACTCTGGGGGATGCGTTTGATGTCTTTGAGGACATAGTCTTGCTCAACAACCCAATCTTTACCCGTATTTCCGCCAAGCGTCAGATCAACCATAATCGGAACAACACGGGTACCGGCAGCTTTGAGTTCGTTGGCGGCCTTGATAGCGTCGTTGAGGGCACTGGCCTGAGCAAACGAGCCACCGATGCCCTTGCTCTGGATTGTCGAGGAGGTCGTGGGCATACCGTCAGTAATGAAGTACACCACATCATAGTTTCCCGCAGCGACTTGCTTAAGACCGGCTTCCCAGTTGGTAGAACCGTTGCCGTCCCAGTTAGACACAAAGCTCTTTGCTCGACTAACCCCATCATCAGACTGCAACGAGATATAAGGCGGATTCTCCTTATGCGTAGACCCGAGTGGGTTCCGCGGCGCGCTACCAGCAAAATTGTAGATGCCGAGCTCTGCAGGAGTTCCAGCCAGCGAATCAATCAAAGCATTCGCCGCTTTTTTCGACTCGTCAAAGCCATTAGAATCAGCGTACTTCAGCGATGTCGAGAGGTCGGCCACTACAGCAATGCGCAGACCACAACGCTGTGGCATCGGCGGGTTAGGAACTCGCCCATGCACCCAATCAGCTCCATCTGGTGGCGAAATAATCGGTGGTTCTGGCTCACCTTTTTTCTCTCCATACACATCGAGGGTGACTTTCAGATTCTTGTTCTGTGAGAAATTATTAGTGAAGGTGAATACCGCATCCTTCGGCACAACGGCAGAGTCAACCGGCTTGCCATCTTTTACCGGCACGACTTCCATAGTGATGAAGCCGTTGCCAATATTGACATTGCGCTTCTGCAAGGTCACGCCTGACTCAATCTTATCCAGCTCGAGGTTGTACTGCTGCGCTTCCAAGGGGGTCGCGTCAGTCTCGATACGCACGGTTGCGTACTTCATGCGAGACTCCTCGGTCACCTTAGCCGTAAAGGCATTGGGATTCTTCGGATCTACTGGGTCACCTTCAACTGCAAACTCGTGACCGATGGCTTCAAAGTGACGCCCTTCAACAGCCGGTGGCTTGTCCGAGCAGGCTTTTACCTCGCCGCTCAGTTCAAAGGTCCACTCGGTAGGTGCGTTCGGAGCGAGCTTAAACCCTGGCTGTGCTTTTGCAGTGACCTTGACTGTAGCCGGCTTGTTCTGCTCGAATACGTAGGGTCCAGCTGGCTTCTTCTCTCCGTTGAGGTAGTAATCAACGCCCTTGGTGTCCGGGATATTGATATACGCCTTCTCCACGCACTCTGGTGCAGTCGCGGGATCCACAAGGGTTGGATCCGCAGGCGTCACGGACGCACCCGGTTCCGGGTCAGTGTCAGTCTCGAAGTTGATATTGAAGGTTCCAGGCCCGATGGGGGACTGGATACTGGAATCGGTGACGGGGTTCGCCGGCCGGCGACCATAGGGAGACACGATCTCAATGGTGGTTCCAGCGTCCACCTCGAGGTTCTGCGGCAGCGGGAACTTCACACCTGCCCAGTTTTGGATCGGCGTCACGTTATTGCTGCCGGGCCAGCCACTGGTTTCGTAGATGACAGAACCATCGGATCTAGTGATACGCAGCCTTGAATCCTTGGCACCGTCGACGTCATAACCGTTTTTATCAGCTACCCACGCCTCGACTGCACCGCTCAGCGTCCCGGCTGAGTCCAGCTTTCGGGTGAAGGTGACCGTCGGCTCTTGGCCTTGCGTTGCACGCATGGTGAACTGGCCATGCGGGTCTGAGCCAGCCCATTCACGCGGCTCCGGGTCAGGCTCCGGCTGCGTGAACGTTGCGAAGATTACCTGGTTCTGCTTTGAGCGGTGCACGCCCATAAGCTCAAATTCTACGGCGCCACCGATGGTAATTTCTTTCGACAAGGTTACCTCGAACTTTGTGTCGCTGACCTTGTTATAAGTTGCCGGGGCCTCGCCCCAGCTATTATCAAGTTGCGTGTAGTTCACTATGTGGTGTGCAGGATCTGTAGAGAAATTAATCTTGTCGCTGGATTCCAGAGTGACAACCGTGCCTGCGCCCAAGGTGATGGTGCCACCGCTAAGCTGCTCGGTAGGGATCTTGTAATTCGGAATAAAACGGGCGCCCTTTTTTGGCCACTTGTCCGTACTAGGCACCGTGAACGAACGATCCTGCGCCTGCGCAGTCGGAGCCGGAAGGCTGGGCAGCGTCCCTGGGACAGCGACGCCGAAAACCAGCGCAAGCGCGGCAATCAGCGCGGCCGCTACTCCCATGAATCTTGTTTTCATCGTCGCTACCCTTCTTGCTTTCGCTTCTTCGTGATCAACAGCATCAACAGCCCGGCGCCCATCAGCGCCACCGCGGCGAGGACGAGACCGATGATCTGCACACCAGTCATCGCCAGGGCGCCCTGTTCGCGTTCTTTCTCATTACCCGACCCGGGGGTCTCCCGTGGCGGCGGGGTTTCGCCCGGCGGGGTGTCCCCTGGGGGCGGGGTGGACGGCGTCGTCGGCGGCGTCGTCCGCGGCGTCGTCGGTGGTTCGGTCGGTGGGGTGTTCGGCGGAACCGTGTTGTTCGTCTTCGCCACGATCACACCTTCCACCGGCCGGGGGTTATCAGCAACAGTATGGAAAGGAACCGCCACCAGGAAGGGGCTGATCTCCCGGTACTCTCCCGCCGCGGCACCAGCCGGTGCCTGGGAGGTGACCAGGTAGATGCCCTTCTCGAGCCCCTGGAATCGGACCTGGCCGGCCTCGTTGGTCACGGCTGTGATCGTGCGGTCGGTCGGCCAGTCAGCGATCTCGTCTGCGCTGGTGTTGCGGACCTTCGCCTTATCCGCGGCGTTCTCCGGGTCGATGCCCTGCAGCCGCTCCAGTTTGATGGTCACGCCCGCGACCTTGCCCGTGGCAGGGTTGACCGGGTCCCCATTGCCCGGGGAAAGCGTGATGCTCAGCGTGTCGGTTCCGTAGTCGCGGGATACCCCGGGCTGATCACTCAGCCCGGCTACCTGGGCTGCGTCGGCAACCCCGACGGCACCATTTGCGCCGCCGAGCAGGCCAGCGCTGAGGGCGATGGCCGCCACAAGGCTGCGACTGGTCCGTACCGCGCGTGCGTGGCTAGTCATCTGCTCCAGCCCCTTCATCATTCATCGTCTCTGTCGTTTCTTGGGATTCGTCATCCCGCTTGTTCTTCAGCAGCCACCGCAGCAGCAGGAGCAGCACAACAGCTGCTGCCGCGAGGAGCGCGTACATCCACCACTGCCACCCGGCACCGTGGTTCTTGTCGAAAACCTCGTGATCCTCTGGGTCCAGCGGGACCTGGTGGCCGCGCACCAGCAGGCGGTGCGTGTTGATCCCGTAGGGTGTGCAGGTGATCAGGGTGATGTAGTCCTTGCCCTGCTCCGGGCGGAGTTCCTCGGTTTCGGTGGGGAGCACAACCTTGATCTGGTCGACCACGTACTTCAGCTTCTTGCCGGAGACCTGGACGTAGAAGACATCACCCTTCTCCGCCTTATTGAGGTGGTCGAACATGGTGGAGTTCGCCAGGCCCGTGTGACCGGTGATCACCGAGTGCGTGCCCTTGCCGCCGACTGGCAAGTCGGAGCCGAAAAGGTGCCCCAAGCCCTTTTGCAAAGTGTCGTCATCTGTCCCGTGGAAGATCGGCAGGTCTGCCTTGATCTTCGGGAAGATGAGGCGCGCCATCGCGTCGTTCGCGCTGAGCTGGTCCAGGTATTCCTGGTATTCCGGGTTGTTCTCGTCGAGGCGGGCGAGCCAGGGGTCGAGGATGGGGCCGGTTGTTCGGTTCTCGTTGTACTCGTGTGCACGCTCCCACTGGGTGTCCTTCACCTCTTGTGGGGCACTCTTTTCGAGTTTCGCGTATTCCTGCGCGGCCTTCGTGGCCAGGTGATTATTCCACAGGGTGGACGTCACCGGGTACAGCATCACGAGCACCCCGACGATCACGAGTGCCGCGGCCAGCATGGGACTGGTCTTGGTGTTGTTAGCACGGCGGGGTTCCTTCTTCGGTTCCACGTCAGTGCTGAGTGTGTGATCCACGGGGTACTCCTGGGGCTGGTTCTGCTTGACTGTGCTTTGGGTGAAACCTCCGCCCGCGGGGTTGTCCGCTGGGCGAAGGTTTTACCTATTCAGCGGGCTATTAGTTCTTAGCGCCGCGGCGTGCGAACCATGCACCGGCTGCCACGATAGCGGCACCGATGGCGGCCAGGATGCCAACACCCATGCCACCGGTCATCGGCAGCTTCGGGGTACCCTGCTTCTTGTTTGTGATATCGAGAGAAGCGGCCTCGATGGTTCCTCCAGAAACGACCTTCTCGCCTTCCTTCTTCGGAGTAGCTTTAATCTTGAAGCTGTGCCATGCTGCCTTACCCTCCGGGGTCACGTATCCTGCGGGAGCTTCGATCTCCTTCAAGCAGAAGGTCTTGTTGATGATCTTGTTATTGTCCTCGATGTTGGTAGCGTGCAGACCTTCGATCTTCAGCTTTCCTTGATCGTCGGTCTCGAATTCCTTGTTTTCGAAGATCCGGACATCATCATTGTCACCGCAGGTTTCATTGTCGGAGCGGTAGACTTGGAACTTTGCCCCCTGGAGTGGCTTGTTCGGCTCGTTTTCGTCCTTCTTCACGACGTTAACCTCACCGTAGTAGGAGAAGACCTCATTGGTCGGGATAGTGACATCCTCGATTTCGTTCTCATTATTCGGGTTGTTGAAGATCACGCCAGCAGAGTTCTTGATCTCGCCCTGTGCTTTCACAGTTGCTGGGATAGTGGTAACGACCTGTGAGGATGGATGAGCGTTTAGCTTCTCGAAGTTGGAGAAAGTGATGGTGATCTTCCCATCGTTATCTTCAACGCGGTAATGGTCAGACGGAATCTCTTCGCCTGCGATCGTCAGCCTGATGTCGTCCTTCTTCGGGGTGACCTTGGACTCGTCGTAGTCATCGGTGATGATGTACTTCTTAACCGACTGTTTTTCACCCAAAGCAGGAGTTGGGGTTTTCACTGTATAAGTGATGTCTTCACCCTGCTGCTTGTTCGCGTCGGAGACCTCCTTGGAGGCCTCCGCCTTGGTGTTCTTCGGGTACACAACCGGCTCGTAGTTCCACTCAGTGCCTTTTGCGTCGGTGAACGGCACGGACACCACGAAAGGAGCACCCTTGATGACACCCTGCGGCGCCTCAGTTTCGGTCACGACGTAGATACCGACTGGCAGATTCGGGAACTCTGCCTTACCTGCCTGATCAGTGGTGACTTCCTGCGCCGTGAAGGAGTTATCAATCCCCTTCTGCAGGGCCCCTGCGGCAGTCAGGCTAGACAGATCTTTCCAGTTCTCAGCCTTGCTAAGGTCGACATTGACCTTCTGGATCTTGAACTTCACGCCCGAGAGGGGGTTACCCGGGGCCCCATCCACAGCAACGCCGGTCCCCTCGGTGGCCTTGGCGCCGGCGAGGTCTCGCTTATAGATCGTCAGCTTGCCTTTTTTGTTGAAGTCAATATTGGCCTTCTGGACCTGCTGAACCTGAGAGCCTTCCTGCGCAACAGCGATCGCACCCGGGGCAGCAATACCCAAGGAGAGGCCAGCAACGGCGGCGACAGTGACCGAACGAATGGTCAGAGAGTTCTTCTTCACTGGAGTGAATTCCTTTACATAAGTAGTGACTGGAGCGCGTAGCACCCCTCGACGTTCAGCGACTCACTCCGGTTAGCTACTTTCAAGCTTGCCGCCCTTTCGGCCGCGACACCTTAAAATTCGCTGGCGGTCACATGCGCCCAAAACCCTTTGTTGACAGAACACTTTTATTGTGATGTCAACAATTCCCGGGCTTCAGCCTGACAGTTCCCGCCTAGTGAATCGCACCTAACCAACTTACTACTTCGACATCCCCAACAGCTAAAATAATTAAGGCATGCATTACTTTTCCCAAAAACAAACCCAGCTAGCACGACCCAAAATCGCCCTCAACCTGGATTTTTGAACAGCATTTCGCCCCAAAGTGCACCGGCAATACCCCCCCACAATAGGGTAAAAAGCGATAAGCGTCTCACAGCAAAATTTAAGACTTTGGCAATCTCGTAGCGAAGAATAGACTCCAACTCTCCACGTTCCACCGGAGCGAGCCCCAACCCTCAGTAGAAATTAAGGCCCATGACAGACAAATCCCCAACGCCGAACACGACGGACGCGAACCCGCCCCGCAAAGACAAGAAACTGAACTCCAACGCGATCATTGCCGTCGTCCTCATCCTCGCCGGCTTGGGTGTACTGCTATACCCGGTGCTCGCCACCCAGTGGAATAATTACCAGCAGTCCCGCGCCGCCGAGGCCTACTCGCAACTGGAAAAGGGCGTGCCCCCAGAGGTCCTCAATAAGGCCTGGGAGGAGGCGCAGCAATACAACGCCGACCTCGGGGATATTGACCCCGGCGATGCGTGGACCAGTTCCAACGACGAGAGCTCCCCGGCGTATCAGCGCTACCTGAATTACCTCTCCGTCCTGAATGAGACCGAGGCCATGGGCCGCATTGTGCTGCCCTCCATCAAGTCCGATCTGCCAATCTTTCACGGCACCTCCGACCGCGTGCTGGCCCGCGGGGTCGGCCACTTATACGGCACAGACCTGCCTGTTGGCGCACCCGGCGAACTCGGCGAGGATGGCACTATCCCGCCCGCCCCACCAGAGGGCCGACTCTCCGCGCTTTCTGCCCACACCGGCATACAGAACGCCACCCTGTGGGACAACCTCAACCAGATCAAGAAGGGCGACCCGGTCTACGTCGCCGCGGCGGGCGAGAAGCTAAAGTACGAGGTCCGGGACATCGAGATCGTCACCCCGGATAAAACCAGCCTGCTGCGCCGCACGCCGAATAAGGACCTGGTCACGCTCATCACCTGCACCCCCTATGGCATCAACACCCACCGGCTGATTATCACCGCCGAGCGCGTGCCGATGGACCCGCAGGAAGAGTCCGTCTTCGACGGGCAGGGCACCACCTGGCAGTGGTGGATGTGGGCCATCCTCGCTGCCGCGGCGATCATCGTGCTGCTGCTGATCCGGTGGTGGTGGAAGAACTTCCGCAAGCAGGAAGACAAGGAGGGGCCCGCAACCTCCGGCGCTGGGGACACTGCGGAGAGTTAACGGGCTTTTGCCTGGTGGGTTGATTAGCAGCATGAGCTCATGAGCTCATCCTCCTCTCAGGCTCCTGCTACCCGCCGCCTCACCACCACCGGTGCAGTCGCCCTGGCGGTGGCCACCGCCGCAACCCTGGCCACCGCGCCAGTCTTCGCCGCGCCCCGCCCGGTGCAGGATTCCCAGGGTTTCTTCGTCTTCCCGGCGCACGCCCGGTTCAGCTTCCCTCACTCCCTAAAGGGCCCCGAGGTTGGTTCCTAGTCATTCGCCTTGATTTCTACTATTTCCTGTGGCGGGTTCT